>DATMBG010000041.1 GCA_035559535.1 Candidatus Limnocylindrales bacterium | reverse complement strand
GGGATCTGGAACTACTTGAAACGGGTTGAGTTGAAGAATTTGAGTTGTCAACATCTTTGTCAGTTACGGTATGAACTTCGTAAGGCTAAGGAACGTTTACGACATAAAATTCATGTGATCCAAGGTTGTATTAAACAGCTTAGATTTTATTAGATATTTATGCAAAGATCAGTAGAGACATTGCAAGTCCTCGATCGTTCCGGCATTGCCCATGCCGGTGCTGGCAGCAACCTTTCTGCAGCCCAAGCTCCTGCTTTCCTGACTGCAAAAGGGGTGCGGATTGGCATTGTAGCCTTTGCGGACTATCCTCTTGCCTGGGCAGCCACGGCAACATCACCGGGTATCAATTACACACCCATATCCACTGCTCCAGAAGATTTTGCTAAAGTAGAACATGCTTTGGAGGTAGTACGTCAGCAAGCGGATTTAGTTTTATTCTCTATCCATTGGGGACCTAATATGCGTTCCCGACCTACGAAAGCCTTCCGGGACTTTGCCCACAAGGTAATAACTGCAGGAGCTGACCTCTTCTGGGGTCATAGTGCCCACCTGGTTCAAGGTATCGAGTTCTACCAAGGGAAACCAATCTTATATGATACAGGGGATTTCATAGATGATTATGCCGTTGATCCAGAGGAGCGTAATGATCTGTCGGCCTTATTCTTAGTGAGGGCTAGACCCCCTCATATCGAGAATCTTGAGCTGATACCTGTCCAGATCAGCAATGAACAGGTAAACCTGGCAGAAGGAGAAGAATATGACTGGTTTGCCCAACGAATAACGACCCTTTGTGCGGAGATGGGTACAAAAGTGATAACCGAACCGCGTAAACTATCCCTGGTCGTTCCGCTTGAGGATCGTGAAGGAAAGGTTGCTAAATGATCGGAATCAGAAGTATCAGAAGTACTATCGTAGAAACCCTGGGGACTTACTCAATCCCTATGTTTTCTGGAGGAGAATTCTGTGGGCTATTTTCCAGTTAACCCCCCAGTGATAGATCCCTGGATTTGATCTTCTAGATCTTAACTTAAACCCTTAAATCATTCAAAACCTGGTATACTGTTTACTTAATCTTAATTTTGACTTTATAGAGCTACTTTCACTCCCCTTTCCCCTTGTGGGAGAGGGGGTTGGGGGGGTGAGGATAGAACGGTTATTCAGATCTAACTTTACAAAGTACCAATTAAGAAACTATTATCGGCTTATGAGCCGAATCTAAAGGGAGGGGACATGAAATGAAAGAATACCTTATACAACTCGAAGAAGTACGACACGGCTATCTTATTATAAAAGCTGAAAGTGCAGATGAGGCTAAACGTATTGCCCAGGAAAGAATCAGAGCAGGGTATTACGAACTGGATAAGAGTGGCGGTGTTAATATAATTCATGTAATAGAAAAAAACAAATCTTTATAAATTCTTATGATGAAGTGACGAAACAGGTAAAATTAACAGGGTTAATCCTGATGCATCAACTCTTTTTATTTTTTTGTGATTGGTAGGGAATTGGAATATACTCCCCAGAGGGTCGTCCTTGACCTGATTGGGGGTATAGGCTCATAAGCCTGAAAATTTCGTTAGGTAAATCGGCTCTTACAGGTAATCCTAACTCTTGTGCTTCCTTAAAACTGATCGGATAATCGTGGGTCCATCGTCCTTCTGTTAAAAGAGTAGCCAGATTCTCAGCTTTCTTTTCCTCCATCTGATTGCCTATCAGAATCTCTTTAACTGTTTGTCGGATCTGTGCCATAGCCTTTTTGGCAACATCTGCCAGGATGAGGGTCTTATCCTCTATTTCGGTAACAGGTTTTTGCTCTATCACTTTCAAAAGTGATGCAGCCGGGTACTCACCCAATTGAGGATCTGACGGTCCTAGCACAGCGTTCTCATCCATGAGAATTTCATCTGCTGCCAACGCAATCAGGGTTCCACCAGACATGGCGTAATGGGGGATCATGACAGTTACTTTCCCCTTATGGCGACAGAGGGCATGGGCAATTTGCTCAGCAGCCAGGACCAGACCCCCCGGTGTATGGAGAACCAGGTCGATGGGCATGTCATCTGGAGTCAATCGGATCGCTCGTAGAACCTCCTCAGAATCATTAATATCGATATATCGCATCAATGGGAATCCCAAAAAGCTCATGGTTTCTTGTCTATGAATCAAAATAATAACCCGTGAGCCTCGCTTCTTTTCCAGCTTCTGGAGAACTCTCATCCGATTCATCTCCAGGATTTTCTGTTTAAGAAAAGGGGTTATGGTAGAAGCTACAAGGAAAAACCAAAACAAATCGAGGATTCCCATAGTTAACTCCTTAACCTGTTCTTTAATAAATTAAATTACTCCAACGATTCTATCAAAGCTTCAAATCCTATGATCGAAAATTTAATCCAGTCGCAAAAAGGGATACTTCTGCAAATCTTCACGGGTCCAGAACGAAAGACCAGCCCGTTGTCCAATTGTTTCAATCACTATAATTGCATCCGGATCCTCAAAGGTAATATGACCTGGAGTTCCAGCCTTCTCTAAAGCCTCGAGTAAGATTTTATCCAGAAAACGTTCTTCATCAACACTGGAAAGTTTTCCTTTAAATCCACGGCGATGCATCCGCACATGAAATCTTTTTCCCGCTAATCGGGGGACCCATCCTAGAACAATTTCTTTAGCCTTAGCCTCGAATTCCTCAGGCAATTGGAAGGTAAAGGTATGGGTAACAGGTACTACTCGAGCCAGAAAAGAAAGAATACCAGGGTTTTTTGATATCCATTCTCGCAAGGTCTCCATCATGGAGGAAATATCCTCTACTTTCATCACTAAAACATTACGAAACTCTGTCCGGCTGACTGGTCCAAGTTCACCGAGGAGTTCACAAGCCGAGATAAAACCATGTTCATGAACGCTGATCACTACATTCCAGTCGTGCATTTTGTTTTCTCCCATTACCTGCTAAGCTAAATACTTGGGTAATTGGGGGATAATCCTATGCATCTCAGAGGCTCCACCCTCTTGATAAAGATTATCCCTTCAATCCTTATTCTGATTTCTTTTGCCATACATTTTATTTACGTTATTAAATTTCGCAATTATTGTGCCATTTTCGTAAGAAATGGGTTACAGATACTTATAAATCTTAAATGCTGGGGGGTTAGCTTTTAAGAGAAAAGCTTTTACTTTAAAGCTTTGGCATAATGATTGCGAAATTATTTTTTTAAACAACTAAAAGCTCAGAACTCTGGCAATTGAAAATGGCAGCGTTCTTTCTTTATCAGAATCTCAGGAGTTCTCCAAAAGGGCTTTCCCAAATCCAGTGAAAGAATTAATCCCAATTAATGGGGGGTGAGACCTAAACAGGTCGAAGTTGTCGACAGCCGCTTAATAAGGGGGTTGTGTTATTATATAACGGTTAAAGCGATTCCAGTAACCTATTCCTATAAATGATAGGACTTCTGGTAATTGCTTAGTGAAGGAGGATACAGGTATGGCCATTATTGGAATCGATCTTGGAACTTCAAATTCCGCTGCCGCGGTACTCCGTGGAGGGCGTCCGGTGATTATTCCCAGTGCTGAAGGCATTAGTTTGGGTGGTAAGGCGTTTCCCAGCTACGTTGCCATCACAGCCGATGGTCAGTTACTTGTTGGGGAGCTTGCTCGGCGACAAGCCGCAATGAATCCGGAGGGAACGGCTACTGCTTTCAAACGGCTCATGGGGCGACGTGAAATAATTCGGCTGCGAGGTCGAGAATTCTCGCCGGAACAATTGTCTGCTTTCTTGCTCCAAAAAATCAAACGAGATGCTGAGGCATATCTTGGTGAACCTGTCGAAAAAGCGGTCGTGACAGTTCCAGCGTACTTTGATGATAATCAGCGAAGTGCCACCAAAGATGCCTGTCGTATCGCGGGTTTAGAAGTTGCCCGGCTTGTTAATGAACCTACTGCAGCTTCACTTGCTTACGGACTTGATCGGCTTGGGCAGGATTTGCGAATTGCCGTGATCGATTTGGGTGGAGGAACCCTTGATGTTACAATCATGGAGTTTGGGAAAGGCGTATTTGAAGTAAAAGCAACCAGCGGTGACACACAACTGGGTGGTACTGACATGGACAAGCGGATTGTCGAATTTCTTGTAGAGCACTTTCAGCAGGAAACCGAGGTAGATGTGCGAAGTGACCCGAAAGCGATGGCACGCCTTCGTGAAGCAGCCGAGATTGCAAAGATCGAACTGAGCACCAGTACAACCACGCGGATTAGCTTGCCTTATCTCACTATTGCAGGTGGTATGCCTCGTCATCTAGAATTAGAGCTTTCACGTGCAGAACTGGAGCGCCTGGTCCGTCCCATCATTGAGCGGTGTCGTGGCCCTGTGGAGCAGGCACTAAAAGACGCTCACATGACCGCACGGGATATCGATCGTCTTGTATTTGTTGGGGGGCCGACGCGTATGCCGGTAGTGCGTGCCTTTTTTGAGGATTTGTTGGGTAGAAAGGCCGAGACAGGCATCGATCCCATGGAGTGTGTTGCTTCAGGTGCAGCCATTCAGGGTGGTGTGCTTACTGGTGAAGTGGGAGATATTGTATTGGTTGATGTGACACCCTTGACATTAGGTGTTGAAACGCTGGGAGGCATCGCAACACCCTTAATTCCACGCAATACTCCCATTCCGGTGAAGCGTACAGAGATTTTTACGACCGCTGCAGATATGCAGACTGCCGTCACGATCCATATTTTCCAGGGTGAGCGACCAATGGCAGCCGACAATATCAGCCTTGGTCAGTTTACCCTGGATGGTCTTCCGCCTGCACCCCGTGGTATTCCCAAGATAGAAGTTACCTTTGATATCGACTCGAATGGTATTTTGAGCGTTTCCGCAGTGGATATGGCAACCAAGAAGTCACAGTCCATCCGGATTACCGGTTCTACACGACTGCCAGAAGCGGAGAAGCAGCGCATGATCCAAGAAGCTGAACGTTACGCTGAAGAGGACCGCAGGCGCCGTGAAGAAGCTGAAAAACTTAATATGGCTGACTCCATTTGTTATCAGGCTGAGAAGATGCTCGCCGATTTTGGTGATAAGCTCAGTGTTGAGTTACGCAGTAAGATCGAAGCGTCTCTTCGTGAAACCCGTGAAGCCTACTCAAAGCGAGATGCTTCTCTGGCAGCTCAGCGCTCAGCTACCCTTCAATCCCTCTTACAGGAAGCCGGTAAAACACTTTATGGTCAAACCTCGTCATCGACCCAAAGTGGATCGCAAACCGGATCGAGTACAAGTACTCCTCAGGGTGAAGCATGGCCCGGTGGATCTGGCCCGCACGGTCGTGTTGTTGATGCAGAGTATACAAAGAAACCGTAATCTATAAACGGTAACTCTGGTTATGGCGTCCACACAACGCGATTACTACGAAATCCTGGGTGTTCCTCGTAACGCCGATGCAAAAACGATCAAGGATGCCTTTCGGACCCTTGCGCTGCGTTACCACCCAGACCGTAACAAAGAGCCTGGCGCTGCAGAGCGCTTTAAGGAGATTGCCGAGGCTTATGCGGTTCTCTCGGATCCCCAGAAACGTGCACAATATGATGCCGCTGGCTTTGCTGGTGTTTCTGGTTTCTCTTCAGAAGATCTCTTTGGTGGAATCGATTTCAGGGATATCTTCGGTGGACACGGTTTTGATTTTGACCTTGGATTTGATTTTGGTGAGAGTTTCTTTGATCGCTTCTTTGGCAAGCGGCCTCGCAAAGGGCCGCAACCTGGCGACAATATCGAGGTTGAGCTGGTGATTCCGCTTGAACGTGTGCTCACCGGTGGTGAAGAAACTGTTCGTATAAGTCGTCCAGTAACCTGTTCGACCTGCCAGGGTATCGGGGCGAAGCCGGGCACACAACCCCCTATCTGTTCTTCTTGTAAAGGGACAGGCCAGCGTGTTGAGAGTCAGCAAAAGGGAGGCATCACTTTCCGGCAGATTACCGCCTGTGGTACCTGTCACGGTCGCGGAACGGTAATTGATATGCCGTGCCCGGACTGCAAGGGACAAGGCAGGGTTGAGCGTGAGGAGACGCTGACCATCAAAATACCCCCTGGTATCGAGGAAGGAATGGCCTTGCGCATACCGGGCTACGGCCAGCCAAGTCGAGAAAGTGGAGGCCCTCCAGGTGATCTATATGTTGTCGTACACAGTGCCCCTGATCCACGCTTTGAACGACATGGTGCGGACCTCCTTCACAGGAAGACCATTCAGGTTACCGAGGCTGTACTCGGTACACGATTGTCCATCCCAACACTTGAAGAAGATGTTGAAGTGTTGATACCTCCAGGGACGCAACCAGATACCTTGTTACGCTTGCAAGGTAAAGGTTTGCCAGAATTCGGTGGTAAAAAGCGAGGGGATCTTTACCTCTCAGTCCAGGTGCACATACCGGAGCAACTCTCCCAGGATGAACGCAACCTTTATCAACGTTTGCGAACGCTGGAGAAAAGAAAAAAAAAGTAACCTTCCATTAATCCGCATTTCATGGAATAACCACAGAATCCCTTACTTTATGAAATACAAAGGGGTATTGATTCATTCTATAAAACTCCTAACAGGTACTCAAGTGAAAGTCCATAACCGAGAGTTTCAAGACTTTGGCTAACTCAGGAGTTATAGTAACTCCTCCGATGATCCCCATCCAGGGTCGAATTACCCGTCGATTTGTAATTGACTGGGCTGCTTCTCCCTTCACCGTATTAGTGGAAATGGCGAACCTATCAAAAAAGCCCTTCCTGTAGTAGAGAACATAGCCGTGTTTCCAATAACTTCTCCTCCTTGAGTTGATCAAAGGACCTTCACTGTTCCAATCCAAAGGATTACCAATGGCAATGATTCGCTGTCCGATTCGAAGCTTAAAAGAATTTGGTACGTTTATTGAAGTAAGTTATGGCAATTAAGTTATGGCAATTTATAATGCCAATATTACTTACGTTTTCTAAAGAAAAAACATCTGATAACTGGAGGAAGGTCTATGGATATGAGCAAGAAGCGCATTCTCATCGTTGGGGGTGTTGCAGGAGGGGCAACCTGTGCAGCACGGGCCAGACGTCTCTGTGAACAGTGTGAAATCCTGATCTTTGATCGAGGTCCCTATGTATCCTTTGCTAATTGCGGCTTACCCTATTATGTGGGGGATGTCATTACAACGGAGGAAAATCTACTGGTAGCAACACCGAAACTTTTCAAGGATCGATTTAATATTGAAGTTTATACAGAAACCGAGGTTACCCGTATTGATCGATACCAGAAAGAGATTGAAGTCCGGGATCTCAAAACCGGTAAGATTCGCCGGGAGCCTTATGACGCTTTAGTACTCGCAGTGGGTGCACAACCCATACGGCCTCCGATTCCCGGGATCGATCTCCCAGGTATTTTTGCACTGCGAACCATTCCAGATAGCCGGAAGATTCGTAAGGCGGTGGAAAATGCTTCTCAAGCCGTTATCGTAGGGGGTGGGTTTGTTGGATTGGAAATGGCCGAGAATCTGGTACGACGAGGTTTATCCGTTACCATTGTAGAGATGACCAACCAGGTTGTGCCTCTCCTTGACCCCGAGATGGCGACTTTTGTAGCTGCGCATCTCCAGACAAATGGAGTGAACCTGCGCCTCAACAGCCGCGTAGAGGGTTTTTATCCACGTTCCCAAGGAGGTTTATCCGTCCATACTGCGTCAGGAGACAAAATCGATACAGACCTTGTGATACTGAGTGTAGGGGTGCGCCCCGAAACTTCTTTAGCAAAAGAGGCTGGATTAGTCTTAGGTGAGCACGGGGGCATTCGAGTAGATGATCAGATGCGGACCAGTGACCCAAATATTTGGGCGGTAGGTGACGTGGTGGAAGTGCGGGATGTAATTACCGGTAACTGGCAACTGGTTCCTCTGGCAGGGCCTGCTCATCGACAGGGGCGTATAGCGGCAGCGGCCATACTGGGCCGTACAAATGCCGATATACACTTTCGAGGTGTACAGGGTACGGCTGTCTGTGGAGTCTTTGGTCTCACTGTGGCAATGACGGGTGCAAGTGAAAAGGCTTTAAAACGTGCAGGAATAAAAAACTACCAGAAGATTTACCTGCATCCGGGTAGCCATGTAGGGTATTATCCTGGTGCAAAGCCGATCCATATCAAACTGCTCTTTTCTAAGGATGATGGCCGCATATTGGGAGTGCAGGCCGTGGGTGAATCGGATGTGGCCCGACGCGTCGATGTTATTTCGATGGCTATCCAGATGGGTGGAACAGTCTATGACCTGGAGGAAGCTGAACTTTGTTATGCCCCCCAATTTGGAGCTGCCAAGGACCCGGTCAATCTGGCTGGAATGATCGCCGCCAACCATTTACGAGGTGATCTACCTTTAGCCGATTGGGAAGAGTTAAACAAGGTAGATGTGCAGCTTATTGATGTACGAAGCGTAGCTGAGTACGAAAGGAGTCATATCGCCGGGGCCAAAAACATCCCTATCGATGAATTACGGAGTCGGCTGGGAGAATTGTCAAAGGATCGAGAAGTCTGGTTAGTGTGTGGAGTGGGTCAACGGGCCTATTATGCTACCCGTGTTCTCTTACAGAATGGATTCAAGGTCAGGAATCTGTCGGGTGGTATGCAAACCTATACAACCTTCAAAAATATCCTCTTTGTAGGGGCACACGGCCGTGTGCCCCTACGTCTATAGTTAAAATCCGCCTGTTTCCCTCTTCTCACCCCTTAGGGATAAAAGGGAAAACAACTGCCTATCGACTCAGGTGGCGGGAGTTCAATAAGGATTTATGTAAAAACCTGGAGTAGGAGCAGTTTGAAACCTGCCCCTACCCTCTTACGACTTCAACAGATTGAATACTGGAAATAATGTCCAGGCCTCCGTCATACCCTGCATTCTTCGGGATCACATTTGGATGCGTGATCATAGTGGTGTGCCTTTTCATTGACACCCAACTCGAGGACTTGTGTCGATTTACTTCCGTAGCGATAAATGGTGATGCCTTTTAAACCCAGTTCCCAGGCCCGCCAATAGGCACGAGCCACATCCTGGGGGGTGGCGTCTTGGGGTAAATTAATTGTCTTGGAAACAGAGTTATCGACGTGACGTTGAAAAGCTGCCTGAATCTGAAGATGTCGTTCGGGAGGTATCTCCAGAGCCGTTGTAAACAGCCTTTTGAGTCCTTCAGGTACTTTTTCTATATCCTTAAGCCGACCTTTTTCCAGAATTTTCTCAACGATTTCTTCTACATTTAGACCATAGCGTTGGAGGTACTCAAGGAAAATAGGATTGATTTCGCGGAGTGTCTGATCGCCCAATACATGCTTACGTTGGTAGGCCAGTGCAAAGAGGGGCTCGATACTCGCACTTGTGTTGGCCAGGATGCTGAGGGTTCCAGTCGGTGCGATGGCCGTACATGTCGCATTTCGGACTTTTATGCCCCTGGTCTCGTAAATACTCCCCTTCCAGTTTGGAAAAACCCCACGTTCCTCAGCAAGCTCCTGAGCTACCTTAAGAGCCTCAGAAGCAATGGCATGCATGATCCGCTCCGCTAATCCGACAGCCTCCTCCGAATCATAAGAAATATTAAGTCGGATGAGCAGTTCGGCAAAGCCCATTATACCAAGACCAATCTTGCGGTTACCCCGTGTCATGCGTTCAATTTCAGGAACAGGATACTTATTGACCTCTATCACGTCATCCAGGAAGCGTATGGCTTTTCGTACTGTATCGAGAAGCTTTACCCAATCCACTTCGACATGGTCATTGTACTCGCGTACCATACGTGCCAGGTTGATGGAGCCCAGGTTGCAGGACTCATAGGGTAAGAGGGGGATCTCTCCACAAGGGTTAGTTGCTTCGATCGAGCCAAGATGAGGGGTAGGATTGGCACGGTTGATCGTATCCAGGAAGAGCAGGCCAGGATCCCCAACCCGCCAGGCTGCCTCAACGATGGTGTCGAAGACTTGTTTGGCCCTTAACTGACCCACTGGTTTTCCGGTACCAGGATGAATTAGGTCGTATCGCTGATCCTGCCGGACAGCTTTCAAGAAGGCATCTGTAACGCCTATGGAGATGTTGAAATTCTGCAGGCTGGTTCCATCGAGCTTGGCAGTGATCAACTCCAGGATATCGGGATGATCCACGCGTAAGACTCCCATATTGGCGCCTCGCCGCTTCCCTCCCTGCTTGATATATTCGGTTACACAGTCAAAGATCTTCATAAACGAGACCGGTCCCGACGCTTCACCCCCTGTAGAGGCTACCACATCCCCTTTGGGCCGCAGTTTAGAGAAAGAAAAACCTGTTCCCCCACCCGTTCGTTGAACCAGGGCCATCTGCTTAATGGCTTCAAAGATCCCTTCCATTGTATCTTCCACCGGTAGAACGAAGCAAGCGCTCAACTGCCCCAGCGGTACCCCGGCATTCATCAACGTGGGACTATTGGGTATGAATTCCAGGGATACCAGTAACTTATAAAATTCGTCCTGCCAATAAGCAGCTTGCCGGGCATTGCCCAGCAGAAGTTCAGCATGGGCAATAGCCCTGGCGACCCGCTCAAAGAGCTGTTCCGGTGTCTCAACGATTCGGCGTTGCGTATCACGCCGAAGGTAGCGGGCTTCTAAAACTCGAAGCGCATTTTCGGAAAGCTTAAGGGTCCTCATAGCTCCTCTTGAACAGCTTCGAAATTCAAAACATTCGAAGAGCAAACCTTCTTAGGTAAGGTTTTTGCTGTGCATGTTTGGTAACAAAAGGGGTTGAATCTCGCGTAACACCTGTTTTACTACTTCCTGGGCAGCCGCTTCAACTTCCGAGGAAAATCCCAGACCTGCAGTGAAATTTTTCCCTTCGATACCATAAACGATGAGGTAAGTTGGAAGTTGATGAAGGGCTCTAGCAAGCTCAATGGCTTCAGGAATACCAAGGGCATGGGTTGAGTGGTGAAAAAACTTTGCAGGGATTGATTGATTACGGGCATCAAATCGATAAATGGTTCCTGGCATAGCACCAGAACATATCGCATCGAAAAGGATGACCCTATCAACGCCTTTCCATGCCTCCAACAGGGTAGTTCCTTCCCCTGTTTCCTCCATGACCTTGATACCAGGTAAATTTAGAGCCTTGAGTCTACAGGCAATTTCGAGTCCAATTCCATCATCGCTGCGGTATTTATTACCGATACCGATAAGAAGAATAGGAGATTCGAAATTTGAAATTTGCGATTCCATGGTCCTTTCACAACCTTACCCAGATTTGTCTTACTTATTCTTGCTCAATGTTAAGTTTCAAAAAATGCGTTGCACATGAAATACAGGGATCGTAGTTACGTATGGTTTGTTCGCATTGCTGTGTGAGCTTTTGTTTAGGTAATTCGATGTTTTTTGAAACAAACTGATAGAGATCCCTTTCGATAATTTTTTGATTCTGAGAGGTTGGGGGAACAATTTTTGCGTCGAGAATGGTGCCGTCGTCGTCAATGCGATAGCGATGGTAGAGAATGCCACGGGGTGCTTCTGTACAGCCATACCCTGTGGCTGCACGCGGTTGAACCTCCACCGCAGGTTTTTCTGGCGGTTCATATTCTTGAATAATGCGTAAGGCTTCATCGCAGGCGTAGAGGATTTCTACACTACGAACGATAATACTCTGAAAGGGATTACGGCATACTGGCGAAAGTCCGGCTGAGCGAGCTGCATCTTGAGCCAGAGGAGAAAGACGATGAAAATTCAGGTTATAGCGAGCTAACGGACCGACCAGGTAAGGGCGACCTGTCAAATTATCTGAACCTTGTTCCTTGAGTACGGAATGCAGGGCATTGGAATGGGGTACATGTTCTTCGACAAAGTAATCATCGTAGTTGCGTATAGCGATATCTAGGCCCTTATTGGAAACGAGCCGGCCTTCATTGAAGGGGTATTCTTCAGGATGCTGAAGGGCGACGAATTCATAGTCCTGCTCAAATTCTGGGAAGGGTAAGGTTGCAGTCCAGCGAACTGTTTCAAAGGCAGCATTTCGGGCCCATTTGAGCCGTTCCGCAAGCGGCTTCAGTTCTTGCTTTGTTGGTACCTTGTAGAATCCCCCGACCCGTACATTGATGGGATGGATCTCTCGTCCACCGAGATGGGTTACAATTTCGTTTCCAACCTTTTTCAGTTGCAAGCCACGCTGGACGATCTCGGGGTAGTCCCTGGCCATATGAATAGCACTTTCATAACCGAGGAAGTCTGGGGCATGGAGCATGTAGACATGAAGCGAGTGGCTTTCTATCCACTCTCCGCAGTAGATAAGTCGCCGCAGTGCACGGAGTTGTCCGTCGACCACAACACCCAAAGCATCTTCCATGGCGTGCACAGCACTCATCTGATAGGCGATAGGGCAGATACCACAGATACGAGCTGTAATATCCGGTGCTTCCGTGAAAGCACGCCCTCGCAAAAATGCCTCAAAAAAGCGTGGTGGTTCGAAAATCTTTAATTTGACATCTACAACGGTGGTATTCTTGATCTTTACATACAAGGCTCCTTCTCCTTCAACCCGGGCAAGGTAATCTACTTTTATTGTTCTACTTTTCATGAACCTCACTCTCCTTCCGGAACGCTTCTGCGTAAGCATTGAATCCACGGAAGACTCGTAGAATATCTTGTTCCTTTGCTCCCAGACGACTCCACCAGGCGCTTAATGAAGCTGTATTTGGTGTCTCCATAGGCCCGAAGCATCCGTAGCAGCCACGGTAGTAGGCGGGACAGATTGCACCACAACCTGTATGGGTTATGGGACCAAGGCAGGGTGTGCCATGGGCAACCATCACGCAAACAGTTCCACGAAGTTTACACTCTATGCAAACGCTATGCGCTGGGGTATTTGGCTTACGTTCCTGCAAGAAGGCACTGATAACCTCAACGAGTTGTTTTTTATTAATGGGGCAACCACGCAGCTCAAAGTCAACGAAAACATGGTTGGCAATGGGGGTCGATTTGTCAAGTGTTTCGATATATTCCGGTCTGGCATATACCACAGAGATAAACTCGTTGATATCCTTAAAATTACGCAGGGCTTGAATGCCTCCAGCCGTGGCACATGCACCGATTGTAACTAAAAACTTTGAGGCCTGACGTACCTGTTGAATTCGTCGGATATCCAGGGGAGTTGTGATGGAGCCTTCGACAAGGGAAAGATCATAAGGACCTTTTACCACAGCCCGCGACGCTTCAAGAAAGTATGCAATCTCAACCTCATCGGCCACCGTGAGCAGCTCATCCTCACAATCGAGGAGGCTCAACTGACAACCATCACAGGAGGCGAACTTCCAGACAGCAAGTTTTGGTTTACGTTTTCGGGTCATAGAGGCGGTTTAAATTTCCCGTTTTCCAAACCATTCTTGGATGCGGTCATAGCGAAACACTGGACCATCCTTACAGATGAAAGTAGGTCCGAACTGGCAATGCCCGCAAAAGCCAATAGCACACTTCATATTACGTTCCATAGAGATAAAAATATTTTCCTTTCCTACCCCATGCTTCTGAAGTTCTAAAATCGTGAAACGCATCATAATCTCGGGTCCACAAATCAGTGCTATGGTTCTTAACGGGTCAAAGGATATCCTTGGAATGAGTGTTGTAACCACACCTACGTTACCGTGCCAGGCACCCCTAGCCTGATCCACTGTAACCTGGACCTCAAGATCGAAACGTGCTCGCCATTGTTCGAGTTCACGCCGGTAAAGAATGTCTGCAGGGCTGCGAGTACCATAAAGCAGGATGATCCTCTTATAGTTTTCCCGTTGAGAAAGGAATTGATATAAGGCCGGACGTAGGGGGGCCAATCCAATACCTCCTGCCACCATAACGATATCCTTCCCTACCGTTTCTTCCATGGGCCAGTGACTCCCGAAGGGACCCCGCACTCCCAGTACGTCCCCCCGCTTTAGTTTACCCATAGCTTTCGTCACTGTTCCGACCGCACGGGTTGTATGTACAAATCGGGGTGGAGAGACTCCCACCTTACGTGGAGTAGGATTACCGCTAATAGAAATCGGTACCTCACCTACACCAAATATATATAGCATATTGAACTGTCCGGCAACAAATGAAACCCCCTTCGCTGCTACCTGTTGTTCACTGCTCATTGGCTCAAGTTCAAGCGTGAAGGTATCATGGGTTTCTTGCCGTACCCGTTGAACGCGATAAAGATCGGGAAGCATCGGGTCAGGAAGGTTTGTCGTTGGCATCGATCTTTCAAGAATGAAGGCCATAGATATCCAAAAGTTGCAACCTGGTAGCTTGGAGCCGCTGGATAACAATATGGGCCACACGCTTCACCAATTCATAACCCAGGTCATGGTCCTCTTCACACTTGGTACGAAGGCATTCCCCATCGAAGGCAATAGCTCGCAGGGGTTCAAGGACTCGAGCATCGAAGTGCCATCGATAGGGTGGAAAGAGCCAGGACCAACCAAGGACTTCACCTTCTCCAAGAGTCTGGAGGGTGATGGCTCCTCGTTCAGGAGAAAATACCTCAAGGGCTACTTTGCCCTGGCGCAGGAGGTAAAACTGGTTGGCCTCTTCTCCTTCGCGGAAGATAAACTGTCCGGAATCAAAGCGCACATTGGACGCACATCCAACAATCAGTTGAAGATAACGAGGTTCAAGACCCTTAAAGAAAGGATGCTCAACTAAAATGGGTTCAAGGGTTTGCATGGGATAACCGGGAGTTGGAAGCCTGAAACCTGGGGCGGGATATCCCTCACGCTCCAAGTACGGGTGGGAGGCCTCCCACCCCTACATTGCTTTCTATTCCCTTCCACGAATAGCACGGACCTCTTCTGTAATGTCAATGGCAACAGGACACCAGGTAATACACCGTCCACATCCGACGCAACCTGAAGTGCCAAACTGATCAATCCACGTAGCCAATTTGTGGGTCATCCATTGACGATAGCGAGCCTTCGAAGAGGACCGGATGCTACCACCGTGAATATAAGAGAAATCCATTGTAAAACAGGAATCCCACTTCCGCCAGCGTTCGGCATGTTCTCCCGTCAAGTCGGTAACATCTTCTACGGTAGTACAAAAACAGGTTGGGCATACAAGGGTACAATTACCACAGGTGAGACAGCGACTGGCCACCTCGTCCCAACGAGGATGTTCATAGTTACGATAAAGCAAATCTTTGATATCGGTGGTATCCAGAGTCCTGCCCATCTGTCTGGCAGTTTTCGCCACAATATCCTCAACCTTAGCCTTTTCTTCCTCCTCCGCTTCTCTATGTGGAACCTCACGGAGAATTTCCGCACCCCGTTCTGTCCCCACCTCCACTGTAAAGCAATGGTGATTATCTTCCAGAATTTCGGTCAGAGCCAAATCGAACCCAAAAGTTGCTCTCGGTCCTGTATTCATCGATACACAGAAACATGTACCACCGGCTTGTCCGCAGTTGACTGCCACGGTAAAGATATTCTCGCGTCGCACTTTGTAAACCGGATCAGTATATTTCCCGTTTATGAAAACTTTATCTTGAATGGCCATGGCGTGCAGCTCACAGGAGCGAACACCAATAAAGGCAAACTTGGGCACTTCCTCATCCTCTGTAATAAACTGGAAACTCTCCCCATCGCGCTTAGCTCGCCATAGGCGCTGAACAGACGGATACAGCAGCTTTTTCCACGAGTGCGGACCCACGGTATAACCAAAGACGGCTTCATCAGCACGCTTCTTGAGACGATAAGTCCCTCCATTTTGTTCGTCTGTCCATCCAATAGGCAAATCAGCAGTAGAAGTTAACCCGTCATACACAATGGCTCCATCACGAATCGTAGGCCCAATGAGGTTAAAGCCTCGACGCTTCAGCGTATCAAAAAGAATACCCAATGAATTTCGATCTATGATTTGCATGTTTAATTGACATAATAATCATATTAGGTTTATTTAGCAATTAATATTATGTTTATTTAACGGTATCCGTATCAATTTCTTACAAAAATCGTCTTACGATTTTCATGCTTCGTAAGGTCCTAAAAGGTCATGACCGTTTAGTAGGGGGAAAAGAAACACCCCCCCCCATCCCCCCTCCAGGGGGGACTTCAGCAGCAGCAATCCCACGTCAGTCCCCCCCTGAAGGAGGGATGGGGGGTGTTCAGACAGAAAAAGTGACAGCTACTAAATTGTTACAGTTCCATTTAATGACCCATATCCCGGAGTGCGATCTGTCCTTGCCGAGAGAAGTTAATCGATTTGCCTAAAATCCGCACTGCCTCTTGAGGGGCATGGAAGCCCGTTGAGTTTTCTGCTTCTACAAAGTCAAGTAGAAACTGGGCTTTGCGTTGAAAATCTCGAGCAACTCCCAATTCCGCATCGCTCTTGCCCGACATGCGAGCCGTTTTTATATCACCGATCAGGTCAACCAACGCATCCATGGCCAGGTTACGCATCTGGAAGGTTCGCTCCTGAATAGTTTCCACCCGTGCTTTGAGTTCAGCTTCGGGCCATTTGTGACAGGTCTGACAGGCCCGAGGGATGTTCAGAAGCGGACTGCGTACATGGTGGTCACTGATCTTCAAGGCACCTTCCCGTTTGTAAGGCATGTGGCAGTCAGCGCAGGCTACTCCTGAACGTGCATGGATACCCTGATTCCACATCTCGAACTCCGGGTGTTGCGCTTTGAGCACCTCTGCGCCTGTATCGGCGTGAATCCAATCCTTAACTTTTTCGTCATCATAATAGGCCAGAATTTCCTCTACCTTCAGCCCCCTGGCCCACGGATAAACCAGACGCTTCTCCGGCCCCTTGAAGTAGTACTCGACATGGCATTGACCACAAACAAAGGTACGCATCTCCTGGCGTGTTGCCATGGTGTTTACATCATAATCCTTAATACCCTGAGATGCCTTGAGGAGACGAATTCCTTCAATAAACCCCGGTCGCGTCACCCGAAGTTGCAGGGTATCAGGTGCGTGACAATCGATACAAGCAACTGGATGCCTCACCAGCTTCCTGGCTTCATGATAAGGCATCTGATTCATCTTCTCAAAACCTTTGATAAGGTCGCCATCTCCAAGCCTCTTATAGGGTACGTAAACCGACGCATGACAGTGAAGGCAAGTTCCGGGTTGCGAAGCCACCCGTTGACGTTCGGTGTAAGTCTGGTCCTCAAGCATGTAAGCATGACCCCGATCCTCCCGAAAATCCCTGGAAAAGGCGTATCCAGCCCACATTATCTTTAAGCGAGGGTCTTCTTCTAATCGGGATTGCGCAACCACTGAACGAGGATCCACGTCGGTAGGGGTTCGGGGTAGGGCTTCACTTCCACCAAATCTTGTGCGGACCTGATCTACCGTGCGAAGGTAACCATCATATTGCATGGGGAAGTTTTTACCCCAAAGGGCAGGATCTTCCGTCTCATCGGTAAGTTCAACCACCCGATAAAACGGATTCTTTGCTTCCTGTTTACGCTCCAGGATATTAACCAATAACGCAACCCCTCCTGCGGCAACTAAAGCTGCTACAAGCACCGTGATTAGAATCAACAAAACACGATAACTACGTCGAGGGTTGTCAGGTAAAGGAGCATTGTCGGGAATCTGGGCCATTTTTTTACCTCAAAAAATCTCTACCACTCCAGACCTTTCATTCCAGGTGTCCTACCGAATTATGGCAACGTACACAGGATAGCCTGATGTTTCCCGGATAAGGTCCTTCCATGGCTTCTACAATGTCTTGATGACATTTCCTGCAAGCATTCTCGGTAATCTCCAGGTTATGGGACTTGATCTGTAGAGGTTCTGGAAATCGTCCGGTCGTAAAAGCCAGGGAGTGCCAGAATCCATTGGAAGCCTTGGTGGCATACTTCTCAAAGAAACCAGAAGGAGTATGACAGTCATTGCAAACCGCTACAATCCGATGGCTTGATTTAATCCATCCATTATAATGCTCACGCATAATATGACAGTTTGCACAGGCCTCAGGGTTATTGGTCAGATAGGAAGTCCCCTTCGCATAGAGGAAGGTATAACCCCCAACCCCGGTAATAAGGCCAATCGCCATCCCAAGAATGATTCCTTCCAGAGTAGGTCCTTTCAGGAATTTTCCCATACCGGAGCCTATATACCGTAATAGATCCCTTATCTTCTGTGAATTTAACGGGACCAAGAAGATAAAGCAGTCGATTCGTAGTAAATTCCCGCTGTTTTAGTTTTTTATCTCACGGCATATAAAATAAAAGTGTTTATAACATAAACTCCTAAAATACCCCGGGAATCCCAAGCAAGAAAAAGAGGCTTCTTAGTGGTTTTATAAGTCAAACCAATAATTACAATAGCCGTCATGGTCATGGCAGAAATTGCGGTAGAAATGTGGTTTCCTGATATACTTGAAAGAAGTGGTCCCTTTGCATAAAGAATATCGTCAATTGCCAGTATAACACCAAGGTTAAAGAGGTTGCTTCCGAAAATGTTCCCAAACGCCAGATCTATGGCTCCGATTTTGACGGCAGCCAGAGAAACAACCACTTCAGGAAGTGAAGTGGATACAGCTATAAGGATACTCCCCACAAAAGTTTGACCAAGACCGGTAATTTCAGCAATCCTCTCTCCCAGATGAGGCAGGTAGGTAGCCGCTCCTACTATTGTCAAGGCATTTAATGTAAACAGAGTATAAGCCCTTGATTTAGAGATGTGTTGATGTTGTAATTCTTCGGCCATCTCTTTGACCAATTTAGCTATATGCCTTTTTTCATGCAGGAAAATCATCCTCATGGCCAGCAGATAAATGGTAATAAAAAGCAAACTATATAGGCCCATCCAACCTACGGAAGGAACTCTTACACCGGCAAAAATACTGATACCTCCAAGCCCGAGCAAAAGTATTCCAAAACCTGCCGAAAGTATGTGTCCGTGGTGTGCCCTTGTAGAGATGGGTAGAGAGCCCCCTAGACCGTCAAGGATGGGAATAATGAGAATATTAAACAGACAACTACCTAGAACATCTCCTGCTGCAATATCTGGAAGACCAAAAATAGCAGCCGAGCTTATTCCTGTAATGAGTTCGGGTAAAGAAGTGACAGAGGCCAACAACATCACCCCAATCCAGGTCCTTCCCAAGCCTGTTTTTTCGGCAATAATATCCCCGTACTTTGAAAGCTTCACCCCGGAGAAGAATATGAGAGCAGTACAAACTATAAATTGGAACCCCAGAACCATGGATTATTCTTCCTTAGATTTAGGTTTAACCGACTTTCTCAGTTCTTTACTTCCTCAGCCCAATTACGAAGATTTATCACGCGGACGATGCAACAACACCGGCACGGGAGCACTCCGCAACACCTTGTCGGCAACACTCCCTACCAACAATCGGGTTAAACCTCCATGCCCATGGGTCTCCATGGCAATCAGATCACTCCCCTGCTTCTCGGCTTCTTCAAGGATAGCGAGAGCCGGTTGATAGTTGAAAACTATCTTGGTCTGGACTTGAAGCATTCGCCCACGTAATCGTTCAGCTACTTCCTCCAGATAATGCCGGGCATCAACCTGGAGGAGCTCTAACAACTGCTGATCAACCCCAACCGAATATTCGGGTGAGAAGTTAGCCGGTAACATCAACTCTATAACCCGTAACAATGTGTAATCGGCCTGCGTTAATCTACCCAGAGTTATGGCAGGCTCCAGTATTTTTTCAGACAGCGTAGATCCGTCCAGGGGAATCAGGATATGCTGGAAGATTTGATCCCGGGAAATATCTGGAGTTTCTTCCCCTTCCCTGGGTCGTACCAACAGGATGGGGACCGGTGCTTGTCGTACCAACTCATCGGCAACGCTGCCCAGCCAGAACCGACTCAATGCGCCACGTCCATGGGTGGTCATTACCACCAGATCTATGTTTTTAGCCATCACATAATCCCGCAGTACTTCGGCCACCCGCCCAACCCACCCTTCAACCAGCGTAGAAGTAACAGGGACCTTGGGATCCATTGCCAGACGTTTGATTACTTCATCGAGATACGCCCGCTCATGCGCTTTGTTCTCAGCCTCTAACCTGTCATCTAAAGTTGCCAGGTCGTCCACATATCCTATTGCCACGGGCATGTGTACAGAGACCAGGTGAAGGGTTGCACCCGCCCGGTGTGCAATACTGCGGGCTATGGGCAAAGCATGTTCTGCAAAGGTAGAACCATCGAGGGGTACCAGGATAGATCGATACATAGCTATACTCCTTAGACTTAGAAGACAGCAGGTGTTAGGTGATAAGTTGTCCCCTGTCTTCTACTTTCTGTTTTATCGGGATGAGAGGTCTTCGCCCTAGACTCTCGTTTTAATAAACATTCCCCGGAGTTTTTATTAGATTTAAGATCCTCCACGTGAGCGGGTTGAGGTCTAATCTTTCGACCGGGTAACTTTTGTCATGACCATCAAAGAAGATTTCACTTCCTCATTTTCTAAGAAGCTATCGCAATGGATATGCCAGATTTCAATACCTAGAAATGGCGCAAAGTATCGTAGTAAAAATTATTATAGATTAAATAAAATAAAAGTAAAGATCTCCCTGGATGTTTTTTTGTCTTAAAATCTTACAATACTTTTAAAAACATCTTATCTGAAAAACAGATCAAATAATGTCAGAAATCAGGACAAAAGACAGATTTTACTGTTTAAGAATCATGGTTTGTTAATGGGAGGTAATGATCGAATTCCTCAGGTTGATTACATAGGATAAAAGTTCGAGAAATAAAAAAACGTCTGGTACAATTATTGTAAATAAAAGACCAAGGAATTAATGCTCGGAGGGTATCAACCAGATCTACATCTTGGATAAATTTAAACCCCATGAAATGAAAGGAGATCAGATTATGGAATTCAAGATTCCCCAACCCTTAAAAGAGGAACATGAGGAGCTTCACTCAGACCTTGTTAAAGCGACTAAGGCAGGTGGAAAGACTGGGGATGCCGCCAAAGCGGTCGCAGGAGTATTACATCCTCATTTTATAAAAGAGGAAGAATACGCCTTACCACCCCTTGGATTATTGATAGTCCTGGCAGAAGGGAAGGTCACCCCGGAAATGAGGGACGTTCTAACCATGACGGATAAACTGAAAAGGGAACTTCCTCAGATGCTGGAGGAACACAAAGCGATTGTGGGCGCATTGGAGAATCTGATGGAGGCAGCAAAGAAAGAAAATAAGATAGAATATGTCCACTTTGCCGAAAAATTGATATTACATGCACGGACTGAGGAAGAGGTTTTGTATCCTGCAGCCATATTGATGGGTGAATATTTGAAACTGAAGCTCAAGGGGTAAGATAATGCTGACGGTTTTAGTTATCTTAAATTAAATTAGAGGAGGAAAATTATGGAAACGAACGAAAAAGAGGTTTATCAGAAGAAGATGGAAGCTCAACTTAATGAATTGAATGCCAAAATCAATGAGTTGAAAGCGACCGGGGAAAAAGTTGTGGAGAAAGTGAGAGCTGAGCTTAACGAGAAGATTGAGGCATTAGGTCCCAAGCAAGAAACTGCACAGAAGAAGTTGAAAGAACTGAAAAAAGCGAGTGGTGAAGCCTGGGAAGATCTCAAAGCAGGTATGGAGAAAGCTTGGGAGGAATTAAAAGGTGCTTGGGATCTTATGATGCTGAAATACAAACAAGATTATCAAAAGATGGTAGAAGCTAAATTAGCTGAATTCGGTATTCATATAGATGAGCTGAGGGCTAAGAGTGAAAAAATAGGGATGGAAGTGAAGGATGAACTAAACAAGAGGGTCGACGACTTACTTAAAAAAAAGGAAGTTGCCGAGAAGTACCTAGAAGAACTGAAATCGGTTGGTACGGAAGTTTGGGAGGATATAAAACCCAAAATTGATGCGGCTGTTGAGGCTTTAGAGAAGGCTTATCAGCAGGCACGTTCTCGTTTTAAATAATCTGTTGGAAGGGAATTATCTGAACTAAGGGATGAATAACCTACGTGGAGCCCTTGCGAGGGGTCACAGCAACTCCATCCTTGATCTTGTCACTGGGATACACAATTACCTGATCATTCAGGTTAAGCCCATCAAGTACTTCTGCCTCAAGACTCCCCCACTGTCCGATCTTGACGGGCTTTAACTTCGCTCGTCCTTCAACAACGAGAAAGGTAGCCCAATCTGGTCCATTTCGGAAGAGAGCGCTGACCGGAACCTTGAGTACATCTTCCCTTTCCCAGATAACAATGTGGGCTTCAACCCTATAGCCATCTCCCAGAGCGGCCCTATTTTCAGGGGAATCCACAAAATCGATAATGACATTTACTCGTTGTTCTTCTACTCCCAGAGCAGAAATTTTGGTAAAAGCAGATGGTTCCACCAGTCGAACCACACCTTGAAGTGAATACTCCCCTCCCCAGCGTTCTATTATTACCCTATTTCCTGGTCTAATCTTTACAGCATCGCTAGAAAGTACATCTACTACCAATTCCAGGTCGTTGGGATCGCCCAACTCCATAAGTGGCGTCCCTGGAGCCACCACAGCTGCACTTTCTTGAAATACTCGCAAGAGTCGGCCATCAATGGGCGAATAGATATCAAATCTCATTCTATCTTCATCCTGACCATCCATTTGAGGTGTTGGTTGAAGTAGTGCAGCACGAGCCTGCTCCAACTCGAAGCGTGCAATCTCCTCGGCGAATTTGGCCGATTTAAATTCTTCCAATCGAGTTCGGAAAAGAGTGAGTGCTCTGTCAAGTTCCTGCCTGGAGATCACACCATTTTGAAAAAGCTTCTCAGCTCGCTCCTTTTCGGACTCGGCCAATTTGAGTTCGGCTTGGGCTCGTCCAAGCTGGGGGCTAATCTGTTTAAGAGCTGCTTCGGCGGCTTTCACCCGTGCAATACCTTCGGTACGTGTCCGCTCATCCAGTAAGGCAGCGGGACTCGGTCTAATCCTGGCTAGCAGGGTCTTTCCAGCCTGAACCCTATCACCGGCATGTATTTCAACCCGAAGCAATTGCCCCGCAAGGGGTGCGGATACCACGTAACGCTCCTTGATTCGTGTTTTCCCATCTTCATCAATGGTTATGCGCAATGGACCCCGTATAACAAACGCTAAATCAACGTCCACTGGTTTAGGTAAAAATGCATAAATAATCACTGTCAAAATAGCGAGAATGACTCCAATGTAGAACAGATTCTTTATCGAGAGTTTCATAAACAATTTTATTCTCTTGCTTTCAATACAGCAATCAGATCCAGGTGATCCAACTTTCGTCGTACAATCAATCCGGAAACAAGCGCTGCAATCATAACAACCGTAGCTGAAAAGGCGAAGGTAGAAGGACTTACAACTAAGGGAATACGATAAATTTCGGTATCAAGGGTCAGCGTTGCCAGAGCGGCAAAGCCATATCCCAGAATGAGTCCAAACGGCATAGCTATGAATGTCTGAACGGCGAGTTCTCCCAGAAGAATAACCGATACTTCCCTTCGGGTGAAACCAAGTACCCGAAGGGTAGCCAATTCTCGACTCCGTTCCGACAGAGAGATCCGAACTGTGTTATAGACAACCCCAAAAGCAAGGATGGTCGCAAAAAGGATATTGAAAACCTTCATGAGAAGTAGATTTTCTGCCACGGTCTCTCGGAAACTTTCCAGGGTTGCTTTTTTTACAGTTACACTTGCAATCCTAGGTATTGTCTTGAGGGTTTTGTAAAGTTCTTCTATACGGTTGTCATCGACCGCCAGAAAAGCACCTGAAAGGGTTTTACCTTCCTGCAGGAGCTGATGGAGGGCATTTGCAGTCATATATGCAGAAAGACCCGAGAAATCAGAGACCAGTCCGGTAACAACCACCTCACGAACTGGCCGTTCACCTTCCAGGACTTCTACAAGAAGTGTCTCGCCTACTGGGACCTCAAGTAACTCTGCGAGCTTTTCAGAAAGAACCAGACCTTCAGGGGGTAAGAAAATGACGTGCTGATTCTTGTCTAAGATGCGATATAATCCCCTTTCCGTTTCAAGTCCCATGATTGAAACGTGACGCGAGTGATGTCTAAACTGTAAACGAACAGGTACTGTTCGAAAGGGTTCACTGTAAAGCACACCCGGAAGATGATTTATTTCATGGAGTGCAGGTGCGGAAGCCGGTTCAATAAATGTCACCGTCATATCTTGACGCTTCGAAGCATGGAACTCAATCTCCAAGACATAATCAAGGGCATCTTCTGTAAAACTTCCGAGTACTAACACTGCAACGGCCATTGCAATCCCTAAACAAGATAAAAAGGTTTTTAGGGGCTGTCTTTCTAGTTGCCGAAGGATCATCCGTTCCCCCGGAGAAAACAGGCGTTGTAATCCACTTCTTTCGATGAGGGTTGGCCTGTACACGGCAGGTGGCTCTGGATGCATCGCTTCGGCTGGAGGAAGTTTCATGGCTCGACGTAATGCGCCCATAGTTCCAAGCACTGCAGCCGCAATACTAATTAACAGGGCCAGTAAGACGACTCCGATTTTGAGATGAAATTCAAATATCGGAAAACGATAAAAGCGGGTGTAAAGCTCGGTTAGATTTCGACCCATCCAAACCCCAATCCCTGTTCCAAGACCAACCCCAAGTATGACCAACAGACCAACCAGTTTAAGATAGTGCCAGCCGATTTCGAACCTTGTGTAGCCAAACGCCTTGAGTACAGCTATCTGCTCGCGCTGTGTACTGATGAGTCGAGAAAGCATCACATTTAAGAGAAAAGCTGCAACAGAAAGGAAAATCACCGGCGCGACTAATCCCATACCTCGAAGCTGTCTAATTTCATCTGTGACATAGCGGTGGGATATCTGCTCTGAACGTCCATAGGCTCCAACTCCTCCATAAGGCTTGGTTAAATTATCGAGACGTTTTATAACTTCAGGTTCAGAGGCACCCCACATCAAAGAAAGCGCCACATCGTTAAACGCACCTTCCATATCAAAAGCTGCTGCAAGTTCGGTATACCCCATCCAGAAGACGCCAAAGCGTTTTATATCCGGTAAAAAATCTCCCGCTCGAATCTGAAAGATGTATTCAGGTGAGAGTACCACCCCAACAATTTTAAGCTCTTCCCTCCGACCATTAAGGATAGCCAGGACTTTATCACTCAGGCTAAAATGGTGAGCTTCAAAAAATGCTTCACTTACAAGAACTTCTCCTCGGCTTCCTGGTTCAATATAGCGACCTTTCCGAAGGTAAAGTTCATTAAGGCCTGGTGTTGGTCTTTCAGGTATTGAGATGAGTCGTCCTACGGCCGGTTCCATCAATCCTTCGATATCGAGGGTTACTTCTACCACGATCCTTGTCTGAACCCGAGAAACTCCAGGGATTTCAGCAATACGTTCAATAAGAGAGTTTGGAGCGCGCTTTAGATGGGCAAAAACATGGGCAAAGCGATAACGTTCGTAGTAAATTTGCTGAGTCCACTTCAGAGATTCAAGGGTACTTAATGACATGACAAAGGTAGCTATTCCGGCCGCAATTACCAGGGAGATAGCCAGGGCCTGTCCCTTCATATGAAGGAAATCGCGTATGAGTTTTCGGTTGAGAATAGGCATGTATTCTGATTTTTTAGCCTCCTTTCTTCGCGGGGAAAAAATTTATATATTTACCATATAAGCTCCCTGGCGGCTATTTTTTGAGTATTTTGGTGTATACCGGAGATCTTTCCCCCTGAAAGGGAAATCACCCGGTCTGCCATTCGAGAAATGATGGCATTATGGGTAATAATGGCTGTGAGGGTTCCCAATTCGCGATTGACCCGTTCAATGACCTCTAAAACCATGACGCCTGTCTTAACATCCAATGCGCCTGTGGGTTCATCACAAAGTAACACATTGGGGCGTTTTACGATGGCACGAGCAATAGCCACGCGTTGTTGTTCCCCTCCAGAAAGCTGGGAGGGAAAGTGATCCATACGGTCACTAAGACCAACCAGATGAAGAACTTCCTCCGGTTTCATGGGATCTTCGGCTATTTCGGCCACGAGGGCTACATTCTCCCGTGCAGTAAGGCTGGGGATAAGATTGTAAAATTGAAAGACAAACCCAACATGCTCCCGACGATATAGTGTGAGCATCGAATCATCATAGGTTGTCAAATTGTGATCCAAATAATGCACGGTACCCCTTGTGGGTACATCCAAACCTCCAAGAATATTGAGGAGTGTAGACTTTCCACTTCCTGAAGGACCAAGTAATACGACGAGCTCCCCTTCAAAAAGATCCAGGTCGATACCCCGAAGTGCATGTACTTCCACCTCTCCCATCCGATAAACCTTGGTGAGGTTCCGTGCTTCAAATACGACTTTCTGACCAGAAGAAGTCAGCACTTTAATCTTATCCGTCGTGGGTTCATTTTTTGAGTAGCTCATAATCTCAATTTTCACCTTTCCAATAGTTAAAGCGTCCTCTGCCTTTGTTTATATGAAAAAAACAGCAAGCTATATACCAGACTCTCAAATAATACGGTTCTTTACTTCTTACCAGGTAAACAGACAAAAGTCATTTCGTATTAATTTCTGACATTCTTAAATAGATTCATAGAAGTAAACTTTTGGCTGGATTGTAAGATTTTACGACAAATATCGTTGAAGATAAAAAACAAGAAGCAATAACGCTTTTCTATTGCCGGACAAGATGTGGGTAAATTTTAATAAAATCCAGCTATACCCTTGCAGTTTTTAAATATTAATTCACGAAGGATCATGAAAGGTTCAGAATCGGCTTTATCCTGTATTTTCCAAAATTGGTATACGTATTGCTTTATTTTCTTATCCAAATCCTACCGAATCAGGGCTCCAGAGGAGCCGTTTATGCGGTTGGTGTAGAAAAGGTTCCTGATGATCAAACCTATGAACCTGGAACTGCGATATTTCGATATTAAAATCTTTCGATATTAAAATCTAAAGTCTAGAGCAGGAAAAAGACTCTAAGCTCTAGGCTCTACATTCATTCCCATGATAGATCTACAATCGAGTGTTCTGTTAACCGACCTATATGAGCTGACCA
Source organism: Candidatus Limnocylindrales bacterium (assembly GCA_035559535.1). NCBI lineage: Bacteria > Bacillati > Chloroflexota > Candidatus Limnocylindria > Candidatus Limnocylindrales > Candidatus Limnocylindrales bacterium. The sequence continues at coordinate 4,978 of DATMBG010000041.1, read as the reverse complement.
TGCTCCAAGCTTATTTCGATCAAGGAATGGAAGATATAGCTGTTTTCGAATTCTTCTCCCGTAAATTGCCATCCAGTCGGGGTTTTTTGATGGCGGCTGGTTTGGAACAAGTTTTGGATTACCTGGAGAATCTTCACTTTACCCCACCAGAATTAGAGTGGATAGCCAGTAGTGGCCGTTTTAGTAAGAGCTTTGTGGATTACCTGGAAGGATTACGGTTTACCGGCGATGTCCATGCCATGCCGGAGGGAACCATCTTCTTTCCTGATGAGCCTATCTTACGTATTACGGCTCCTCTACCTCAAGCCCAGTTAGTAGAGTCACGTTTGATTAACCTTCTTCACTTTCAGACTCTGATTGCCTCCAAAGCTGCGCGAATGGTTTTGGTAGCCCCTGGGAAGTTATTGGTGGATTTCGGAATGCGCCGCGCCCATGGTGCTGAAGCAGCCCTGCTAGCAGCTCGAGCGAGTTATCTGGCCGGGCTTTCTGGTTCGGCAACTGTCTTGGCAGCGCCTCTTTTCGGAGTTCCGGTATATGGGACTATGGCCCACTCATTCATCCAGGCCCATGAGGATGAAGTAAAAGCCTTTGAAAACTTTGCTCATTCTCAACCAGATAATGTGGCCTTACTGATCGATACCTATGATACCGAAGCCGCCGCCGAAAAGGTCGTAGCTTTGGCGCCTCACCTTAAAAAAGAAGGTATTTCCATCAAATGGGTCCGCCTGGATAGTGGAGATCTGGCGGATCATGCTCGAAAGGTGCGTCAGATCCTGGATAAGGGCGGACTTACAGAAGTTCGCATTTTCGCAAGTAGCAGCCTGGATGAGTATACCCTACGAGAGTTTGTATTAGCCGGAGTCCCCATAGATGGATTTGGTATTGGTAGCCGGTTGGACACCTCCTCCGATGCTCCATATCTGGACTGTGCTTACAAGCTCCAAGAATATGCCGGACGCGCACGGCGTAAGCGCTCGGAGGGTAAGGCGACCTGGCCGGGTCGTAAACAGGTTTATCGTTACCTGGGAACCGATGGTCGTATGAGGTACGACGTAGTAACCCTCGAAGGAGATATCCAAGAGGGAGAGGCTTTAATTCAACCGTTTATGTTAGCGGGTCGTCGAATAAACCCCCCAATTCCACTTTCTGATTTGCGTAAACGGGCTGCTGCAGAACTGGCACGTTTGCCAGAACATTTGCAAGAGCTTAAGAATGAACCTCCTTATCCGGTAAAGATATCTCAAGCTCTCCAGGATCTAACCAGAGCCGTGGATGCAGAAATATTTCTTCCTAAGATTACATAAAACCACTCTGTGTGATGAATCTGAACTTATCATAGAGGAAGTCTTGATATGAGAAACCTGCTTAACAAAATTGCAAATCCTTTTGTGAAGTTGATTTTACATTCACTTTAGTTGTTTTTGTCTTAATTTCTGACACCTCCTGGATATCCCTCGATATTCCCCACAAATCTGTGGTTTTTGCCAATGTTGCAAATTTTTGTCTTAACTTCTGACTTTAGCTAATCGGCTTTATAGATAAGGACCATAGAATTGTGTGGGATTTTCTAGGTGTATACGGTATAGCGCATATTCTGTAATAAGAAGGTTTAATATTTATTCACTGTAAAAATGTTGCCCAATTACATAGGATCAATCCTTATAATCACCCTTTAGTGGGGTATTTAGAAGAGACACCCCGGTCGTTTAGGCGATACTTCGGTGGGGAAGTGGTCTGAGTATACGATACTCAGATTTAACCCGGCCTCTGTAAGCCTCAATTCTCTAACATGCTACAAGGGTATTTTTATCTCTGGCATATCAATTGCGATACCTCCAGGTAAAAAGAGGCTTTCAGAATAAGGAGGAATTAAGATGACTGTAAAACTAAACATCACACCAGTTGGAAACCTAAAAGGTGTCAGTATGAGCGGGCTTTTAGCGGAAGTTTTAAAGGTTGTCAATGGGAGTAGTTTAAAGTACCAGGTTACCTCCACCGGAACGATTCTCGAAGGGTCTTGGCAGCAAGTGTTTTCTCTTGTAGAGAGGTATCAGGAGGTAGTAAAACACCGAATAGGACCTGTTATTACCCATATTACTATTGATGATCAGATAAGAAAAAAAGAATTAAGGGAAGATGAAGCGGTTGTTATGGAGAAGAAGATGGAAAGAGAATTGAGAACTTGCGGTTATCAACCGGTACACGGGGAGTACTGTCCTTAAAGAGGGGAGGTTATCATGGAAATTCCATTGCAAATCAGGGCCCACAATGTTTCTCTTTCTGAAGCGGATGAGAAAATAATCCGTGAGAAGGTGGCCAAGTTGGAAGAGTTCTACGACCGGATTATAAGTTGCCGGGTAACCCTAGAAGCTCTAGGTCGACACCATCAGAAGGGAGGACCTTATAACGTACGTATCGATATAGGTGTGCCCGGTGCAGAACTTGTAATTAATCGTGAACCTCAAGAGGATCTCTATGTAGCCATCCGAGAGTCTTTTAATGCGGCGGGTCGCCGGTTGGAGGATTATGTACGTCGCCTCCGTGGGACCGTGAAAACCCATGAGGCAGAACCTCATGCCCGGGTTAGTAAATTGTTTCCCGAAGAAGGTTACGGCTTTTTAGAAACACCCGACGGGCGAGAAATTTATTTTCATAGAAATAGTGTGTTGGAGGAAGGATTCAAACATCTGAGAATTGGAATGGAAGTACGCTTTGTTGAAGAGGAAGGTGAAAAAGGCCCCCAAGCCAGTACAGTAAAACTTGTCGGTAAACATCAGTCGGTTTAACCCTGTAGATGAAGATTATCCTTAACCAGATACTACCCGGTAGGCACCCTGTTCAATCAAGGTTTGTTTACAGGAGTAGTGGATCTAGAATAAAAGGGTAAATTATGGAAAAAGAGTACCTCCAATACTATAATCATCTTAAAACCCTGATGGGTAAATTAGGGAAAGAGATTCCAAACCCAATGTCCGGATTTGTTCAACTCCACAAGTATGCTGTAGCTGAAGGTGCGTTGAATACAAAGATTAAAGAACTCATTGCCCTGGGTATCGGTATTGCTGTTCGATGCGATGGATGTATCGCCTATCACATTCATGATGCCCTCCGTGCAGGTGCCACACGCCAGGAGATTTTGGAGACGATTGGCGTTGCCATCCTTATGGGAGGAGGACCGGCAACGATTTATGGTTGCCAGGCCTTAGAAGCCCTGGAGCAGTTTGAAGCTTCAGGACTGAAGAATTGAACCAGCAAGCCATAAACAAGGAAGGGAGTAAGAAGGCGGTCCTATGAACGAGCAAATTAGCCGGGATGGCTGGTTGCCTTTCCTCGAGCAGTTTAGCCAGGATAATCAGGGCAGACCGGTCAGTATTGAGGTAGTAGGTCAAGAATGGGGTACGGACCTGGCTGCCCAAACTATCTCCTTGATAGCTGTGGACTTTGATCCGAAATCGGATGCTATTCTCATGACTGTAAGTCAAGGCGAAAAAACTTTCACCCATACTATTACAGCCCCTAAAGCCGTTTGGCTGGCATATACAGATAGTGGTAAAGCATGGGCGTTGAAAGTTATAGCTAAGGATAACAGTCAGACCATTTTGCGTTTTGAGGACGAGGATCCTTTGCATATCAAGGAAGAGATCCTGAGGGAAGTCAACGCAGCCTTTGAACGAGAGCCCCGTATTGACCTGAATAATTATCCTATTCGTATAAGCTTCAGCGATGGTGTCTTAACCCTGGAGGGGGAAATGGAGAATATAGCAGCCAAGAAGCTTGCGTTAGAATTAGCCGCTGCTATACACGGGATTAGCGGGATTGTAGACCGTCTACGGGTAGTTCCCGCTGAACGCATGAGCGATGATGTCATCCGTGATCATGTCTGTCAGGCCCTTATTCAAGAACCGGCCTTAGAGAACTGTGATATTCAAATGCGAATTAAAGATCAGGTAGAAACCTTGAGAAAATCTCCGTTAAAAACCGATGGGATCATCGAGGTAGCCGTAGAGGATGGGGTAGTGACTTTAAATGGACAGGTAATCAGCTTATCCCACAAGCGTCTGTGCGGAGTACTGGCCTGGTGGATACCGGGTAGTCGGGATGTCATCAACGGGTTGGAGGTAATACCTTCAGAAGAAGATAACGATGAGGAAATAACCGATGCCGTGTATCTTGTATTGGAGAAGGATCCCTTCGTAAACGCAGATCAAATCCACGTCAGTACCCAAAATCGTGTGGTTACTCTAGAAGGTCTGGTGCCCGATCAAAGTGTAAAAGAAATGGCAGAATTCGATGCCTGGTATGTCTTTGGAGTGGATAAGGTTATCAATAAACTTGAGGTCCAGACTACTCAATCAGATGAGAGTAAAAGTTGATAAAACTTTGACAAGTTGAGGCATAGGATTATCTCAGATGCCTGATCGAACGATCGCAAAGGTAACAGGTATCACTCTATTCCATCCTCCGGATATCCCCTTTGAGATGGTTTATACCGTTTCCCGCCTTAGATTAAACCCCTTAATACGTGAAGTGGTAAGGGAATATATTTAGTAGGTTTGGGCCTTTTAATAAAAATAAATAAATGAAAAAATTGATTATTACTTTATGTCTACTCATCCTAATCCTGGGAGCTGGAGGTTATTATTATTTTTTCAAGGGCAAAAGCAAGTCGGTTCAATATAAGACCACCCGTGTGGAGAGGGGGAATATTGTCACGGTGGTGTCCGCGACAGGGACTATCAATCCCGTTATCAATGTTCAGGTGGGGAGTCAGGTTTCCGGCATTATCCAGGCTCTCTATGCAGATTACAATTCTGAGGTTAAAAAAGATCAGGTGATCGCTCAACTGGACCCTTCAACCTTTCAGGCTCAGGTGACTCAGGCTATGGCCAATTTGGAGAGCGCCCGGGCCAATCTTAAAAACGTTGAGGCCGATATCGCCAACCTTTCTGCCGGGATCGAGAATGCCCAGGCGAATTTA